>NZ_LZKD01000038.1:0-1140 GCF_001668695.1 Mycobacterium sp. E2497 | reverse complement strand
CCGCCGGGGCCGATGCCGGCGGCGGTGGCGGTGGGACCGCCGGTGGCGGCGGGGGCCCCGGATTGGCCGGGGCGACCACGTTCTGTGTGATGTCGGGGCGCTGGTGCGCGTGCGGCCGGATGTCGACGGCCAGGGCGATGGCCAGGGCGACCACGCCGCCGACGAACACCAGGGTGGCCGCGACGACGGCCAGCACCGACCTGCGGCTCTGGTGTTCGCCGGAGGCTGACTCGCGATCGGCGCCGGGCACCCGGGCCTTCCCGCTGTCGGGTTCGGCGCTGTAGGCCAGCTCGCTGTCGTTCGCCGAGGGATCTCCGGCGTAGGGCATCGCGATCGTCGACGGCGCGCCCAGCCGGGCGTTGGCCGCCGCCAACGAGGCGCCCCGCGCCAGCGCCATCTCGGGTTCCTCGGGCGTGGTCACCGACAGCGAGGTCGCCGCCTCGAGCGCCGGCTTGATGTACGGGATGTCGACGTCCGAGCCCACGAGGAACAGCCCGTCCGGGCGCGCCCGCATCGCTTCGGCGCCCGAGACCATCGCGGCCAGCTTCGCCAGCGCCGCTTCGTCGCTGCCGGGCAGCGGATGCCGGCGCACGTCGGCGACCGAACCGTCGGCGGTGTCGACGACGGCCAGCGTCGCGGTGCTGGGCTCCACGTACAGCAGCGCCGTGCGCGCGCAATTGGTCGCGCTGCCCGCCGCCTGAGCAAGCGCCGCGGCGGCCATGACCGACGACACCAGCATGACGTTCTCGATCTTGCGTTCCGCCAACGTGTTTCGCAGCGCTGCGGCCTCGGAAGGATGGGTCCAGGCCACTCCGCTCGATTTCAGCCGATAGCCGCCCTGGGCCGCGCTCTCGCGGGTGCCGAGAATCGCGGCGACCACGCGATCCGCCGCGGCGGCCGCGGTCGTCTGATCGGCGAGGGGGAAGCCGTCCTGATCGACGGTCACCCCACCGGCGGCTTCGCCTTCCACCAGCACCATGCGGACCGTCGCAGGCGCCATAGACACGCCAAGTACGACGTCCACCGCTCCTCCAAGTCGTCCAAATCGATTGCCGTGCGGGGGAAACCCGCGTGGGGCTTCGTCGCTCTCAGATTCGGCCGGATGCGTTGGCAGCGATCCGGCCGCGCCCCACCCCAATT
>NZ_LZKD01000037.1:0-34103 GCF_001668695.1 Mycobacterium sp. E2497 | reverse complement strand
TCGGCGACGCCGGGGTGATCGAGCTGACGTACCAGATCGGCGTGGAGAACATGCGGGCCCGGATGAACACGGCGCTGGGCATCACCGAACAGGGCTTCAACTCCGGCGACGCCTGCCGCGTGCCGTGGGCTAGCGAGGCCGCAGCGGAGAGCCGGTGAACTTGTCCGGGTTGGCGATATCCCACAGCGCACAGACCTTTCCGTCGCGCACGGTCAGCGCCGTGATCCGCGGCAGCATTTCCCGGTATCCGCCGGACGCCGGACAGCCCGCGGTGTAGATGCCGAGTTCGCCGTTGACCAGCCCCAGCTGATACGAGGTGAACATCGCCGGTCCGTAGCGCTGCGCCAGGCCCAGCATGAACCGGACCACCTTGTCCGGGCCGTGGATGACCTGAACGGCCGTGGGCGCCTTGCCATTCGAATCGCCGGTGAACGTGACGTCGGGATGGAGCAGCGAGACCACGGTGTCCAGGTCGCCGGCGGCCATGGCGGCCATCAGCCGGCCGACCACCTCGTCGTGCGACGGGTCGGGCTTGGGTGGCGGCTGGGCCGCAACCGCCTTGCGGGCCCGCGAGGCCAGCTGACGGGCGCCGGCCTCGGTGGTGCCGAGCACGCCCGCCACCTCGGCGAAGGGCACCGCGAACCCGTCGTGCAGGACGAACGCGACCCGCTGATCCGGCGACAGACGTTCCAGCACCACCATCGCCGCGAACCGGGCGTCCTCGCGGGAAACCACGGCCGACAACGGATCGGCGCCGCCGAGGCCGGTGACCACCGGCTCGGGCAGCCAGTTGCCGGTGTAGGTCTCGCGCCGGTGTGCGGCCGAGCGCAACTTGTCCAGCGCCAGCCGGCTCACCACGGTGGTCAGCCAGGCCCGCAGGTCGGTGATGTCGGCGTCCTGTCCGTCCCAGCGCAGCCAGGCGTCCTGCACGATGTCCTCGGCGTCGGCCACCGTGCCGACGAGCCGGTACGCGACCGCCATGAGGTGCGGCCGCAGGGCTTCGAATTGTGAGACCTGTTCGGTCCCGGTCATATCGCGAGCCTAGCGCGGTGACGGCGAGCGTTAGGCTAACGGTCGACATGACAGAACACCTGTGGCTGCACTTCGCCCGGCACGGCGCCGGCATCACGCCGCCGGTCATCGTCCGCGGCGACGGCGTGACCATCTTCGACGACCGCGGCAAGAGCTACCTCGACGCGCTGTCCGGGTTGTTCACGGTGCAGGTCGGCCACGGCCGCGCCGAGCTCGCCGAGGTCGCCGCGCGGCAGGCGAGCACGCTGGCGTACTTCCCGCTGTGGGGGTACGCGCACCCCTCCGCGGTCGAGCTGGCCGAGCGCCTCGCGCATTACGCCCCGGGGGACCTGAACCGGGTGTTCTTCACCACCGGCGGGACCGAGGCCGTCGAGACCGCATGGAAGCTGGCCAAGCAGTACTTCAAGCTGACCGGCAAACCCGGTAAGCACAAAGTGATTTCGCGGTCGATCGCCTACCACGGCACCACCCAGGGCGCCCTGGCGATCACCGGCCTGCCGTCATACAAGGCACCGTTCGAACCGGTGACCCCGGGCGGCTTCCGGGTGCCCAACACGAACTTCTACCGCGCACCGGAGCCGTTCGCGGACGACCCGAAAGCGTTCGGGCAATGGGCCGCCGACCGGATCGCCGAGGCGATCGAGTTCGAAGGCCCGGCGACGGTCGCCGCGGTGTTCCTGGAGCCGGTGCAGAATGCGGGCGGGGCCATCCCGCCTCCCCCCGGCTATTTCGAACGGGTGCGCCAGATCTGCGACTCCTACGACGTGCTAGTGGTCTCCGACGAGGTGATCTGCGCGTTCGGCCGGATCGGATCGATGTTCGCCTGTGACGACTTCGGCTACGTGCCCGACATGATCACCTGCGCCAAGGGCCTGACGTCGGGATATTCACCGCTGGGCGCGATGATCGCCAGCGAGAGGCTCTTCGAGCCGTTCAACGACGGCGCCACCGTCTTTCCGCACGGCTATACCTTTGGCGGACACCCGGTTTCGACGGCCGTGGCGCTGGCCAACCTCGACATCTTCGAGCGCGAGGGCCTCAACGACCGGGTCAGCCAACACGCGCCCGCCTTCCGCGCCACGCTGGAGAAGCTCTACGACCTGCCCATCGTCGGCGACGTCCGCGGCGAGGGCTATTTCTACGGCATCGAACTGGTCAAGGACAAGGCGACCAAGGAAACGTTCAGCGATGCCGAGTGCGAACGGCTGTTGCACGGCTACGTCTCGCCCGCACTGTTCGAGGCGGGCCTGTACTGCCGCGCCGACGACCGCGGCGATCCCGTCGTGCAGGTGGCGCCCCCGCTGATCAGCGGTCAGGCGGAGTTCGACACCATCGAATCTGTTTTGCGGGACGTGCTCGGGGAGGCTTCTCGGCGGCTTTAGGCGCGCTTCACCGCGTCGGCGGCGATCAAAACCTCCCGGGAATGCGCCGCCGTCGGGCTGGCGGCCATCCGCGATACCGAGTTGCACAGCCAGGTGAGCGCCTCCCGCAGGCCGGCGTCGGACGCCGCGTCACGGTGCTGCCGCAACTCGGCGAGCACGCCCTCGAGGCCGGAGCGGCGGACCTGCGTCGCCTTCTCGACCTCCTTGAGCAGCTGTGGCAGCGCTCGCGGTGCGTCGCGGTCCCGCCGCCGGCGGAACCAGAATCGATCGTTGGGAATGGCGGGGCCCTCGCGGTTCGGCGGGAAGATTCGGCGCCGTCGCGGCGACGGCATGCCCAGCGTAGTGGCTTGCCCGCGTTCCCGCCGCCCGGCGACGTCGCAACTTCCGTCTCACCAGCCACAGCGCGGCTCCCCCGAATCGGCCCGTCGATCGCCTAGTCTGCACAAGCAATGAACTTCCTACGCCCCGCATCGTGCCTGGCAGTGGCCGTTTTCCTGATCGCCGCTCCGGTGACGCTGGCCGCCCCCGCCGCGCTGCCGGTCGGAAGGGCCGAGCCCGGCGCCGAGCCCAACGCCGCGCCCGCGAACTGCCCGTTCAAGGTGAACACCCCGCCCGCGGTGGACTCGTCGGAGGTGCCCCAGGCCGGCGACCCGCCGATCCCGCTGGCGGTGCCCCCCAAGCCGGTCGGCGGCGAGGCGCTGGGCAGCTGCGGGATCGTCGCCGCCCCCGATACGCCGCCGCTGCCCACCGATGTCTCCGCCGACGCATGGTTGGTGGCGGACCTGGACAGCGGTGCGGTGATCGCCGCCAAGGACCCGCACGGCCGTCACCGCCCCGCCAGCATCATCAAGGTCTTGGTCGCGATGGCGTCCATCAACGCGCTCAACCTGAACAAGTCGGTTCCCGGCACCGCCGAGGACGCGGCCGCCGAGGGCACCAAGGTCGGCGTCGAAGAGGGCGGCGTGTTCACCGTCAACCAGCTGCTGCACGGCCTGCTGATGCACTCCGGCAACGACGCCGCGCACGCGCTGGCCATGCAACTCGGCGGCATGCAGCAGGCGGTGGAGAAGATCAACGTGCTCGCCGCCAAGCTCGGCGGCAAGGACACCCGGGTGGCGACGCCGTCCGGCCTGGACGGGCCGGGCATGAGCACCTCGGCCTACGACATCAGCCTGTTCTATCGGTACGCCTGGCAGAACCCGACTTTCGCCGACATCGTCGCCACGCGGACGTTCGATTTCCCCGGCCACGGCGACCACCCCGGCTACGAGTTGGAAAACGACAACCAGCTGCTCTACAAGTACCCGGGCGCGCTGGGCGGCAAGACCGGCTACACCGACGACGCCGGCCAGACGTTCGTCGGTGCGGCCAACCACAACGGCCGGCGGCTCATGACGGTGCTGCTGCACGGGACGCGGCAGCCGATCGCCCCGTGGGAGCAGGCGGCCCACCTGCTGGACTACGGATTCAGCACGCCGCAGGGCACCCAGGTCGGCAACCTGATCGAGCCCGATCCCTCGCTGGCGCCCGCCAAACGCGACAGCGCCGCCGACCGGCAGGCCAGCGGCGCCCAGGCCGCGGGGCTCCTCCCCTCGGCGGACGCGTTGCCCATCCGGGTGGGCGTCGCCGTCATCGGAGCCATCGTCGTGTTCAGTTTGATCATGGTCGCACGCTCGATGAACCGCCGGCCCCAACACTGAGTCGGGGCCGGCGGAAGGTCACCCTCCGGTGACCGGTATTTGCCAGCGGACGCCGCTCACGTCGGTGAGGGTAAGGGCGTAACTCCGATTCTTGTCAATTGCGACGGCCCCGGTGTTGAGCGAGATCCGGGCTTTGGCTCCCAACGGTATGACCAGGCCGCACGTCCCCGGTTTCACCGCCGCCACATGGTAATTGACGATGTCGCTCTTGGGCAGCTGGCTCAGCTGTGGCCCGGCAATTTTCAAGATCGTCTTACCGTCATCGACTAGAGCGACACTGACCAGGAACGAGCCGTACACGTCCACGCCTTCGGTCCGATAGACGGTAAACCGCAAACCACCGTCCGTGATACTGGCGTCGGATATCTCGACCACCGGTTTGATCGATTTGTTGTGCAGCGGTCCATAGACACCGCCATGGAAATACTGGTTGGTCACCAGCGTTACTGCGAGCACCGCAGCCGCCCCGATGACGACGGCCCGCTTGCTGACCGTCGATTCACCCGAAGCGAGCCAGGTAAACCGCTTGCTCCGGGTGAAGCTCAAGCCCTTGCGCCTCAGCAGGGCATCGACCGAGTACTCACCGCCACCGCCGAGCAAGAACGCGACGCCGGACGCGATACCCAGAATTCCGATCTGCCATTCATCGAGACAGGTGGTGCCCAGCCACCCCGCGCTCAGCAGAATGCCGAAAGCCAGCAGCATGGCGCTCGCACCCATTGCCCGGGTGAATATCCCGAGCATGAGACACAATCCGACGAGCGCTTCCACCATCGTGAACGCAATCATGGACCATTTCAAAATATCCGGGTGCAGCACAAGGTAATTTATGACCGGCTTGATGCCCAGCGCGTTGGGGAGGAAATTGTTGAACTTCTCTCCGACATAGCCGGCGGCGCTGGGGTCCAGCTTGTCGGCGAGAATTGCCCGGCGCCAAAATGCCGAGAAATATGTCCAGCCGACAACAAGCCGAAGCGGAAGGAGAATGAGCGCGGCTGACGAGCTTTGGGTGCTGGGCGAAACAGCGAGACCTTGATTTTGCATTGAATGTGCCATCCTTTAAAACAACGAACATGATCATGGAAATGGATGGCCGAAGGAATTGGCGAGCTCTGTCCGCGGTGGCGAGAGCAGCATTTCCCTCCGGCGACGAGGTCTTCCTCAGCGCCGGAGCAAGCAGAGCAGATGAAGGCGAGCACGTCCGCCGAAAACACGCGGACCGTGCGTAGATTGTGGCGGAGGTGCTCTGGCGGTCCTCCCGGAGACATCGATCCCCTGGGTAACGCCGACCGCGGGCGTGCTCCGTGAGTCATCGGTTCCGGACGCCGAACCACTCGCAACGAGGGTGAAATCGCCGCCGCGGCACAGCTCGCCGGGGGTGGCCTTGTGCTGCGTCGACGCGGCGCGCGTGTGCTCAATGAGCTGCTCACCGACGGGGATCGCCGCCCGTGCGGATTCATGATGCACCGCAGCGACGGTGGTCAAAGCTCCGAGCGTGCGCGGGCAGTGCGTGAGAGCAAGCGGCGCCAGAAGGGCGATAGCCGCGACTGCCGCCCAGCGCAGTCCTCGAAGTCGATTCAGCCGCACGATCTAGAGATCCCGCGGTCCGAGGCGCACGCGGCCCAAGATAGCACCGGCGCCGGGGGACGCGGGCGGGTCCGGGTTTCTGCCGAATAGGCGCGGGGCCGCGACACTAGACTCACCGAGATGACTGATGCCCGGCGGGGATTGCGGGTCGGATTGACTGCCGCCAGCATCGGCGTCATCTACGGCTACGACCTGTCCATCATCGCCGGCGCGCAGCTCTACGTCACCGAGGACTTCGGCCTGTCGACGCGGCAACAGGAACTGCTGACGACGATGGTGGTGCTCGGCCAGATCGGCGGGGCGCTCGGTGCGGGCGTGCTGGCCAACGCGATCGGGCGCAAGAAGTCGGTGGTGCTGCTGCTGGTCGCCTACGCGGCGTTCGCCCTGCTGGGTGCGCTCTCGGTCTCGCTGCCGATGCTGTTGGCGGCCCGGCTCCTGCTGGGCCTGACCCTCGGCGTGGCAGTGGTGGTGGTGCCGGTGTACGTGGCGGAGTCGGCCCCGACGGCGGTGCGCGGCTCGCTGCTGACCGCCTACCAACTGGCCATCGTCAGCGGACTCATCGTGGGCTACCTGACCGGGTACCTGCTGGCCGGCACCCACAGCTGGCGGTGGATGCTGGGACTGGCCACCGTGCCCGCAATGCTGTTGTTGCCGTTGCTGATTCGCGCGCCCGACACGGCGCGGTGGTACGTGCTCAAGGGCCGGCCCGACGAGGCCCGCCGGGCGTTGCTTCGCGTGGAGCCCGACGCCCGGGTCGACGAGGAGCTCGCCGAGATCGGCCGCGCGCTGAGCGAAGGGAGCGGCGGCTGGTCGGAGATGCTGCGCCCGCCGTATTCGCGGGCCACCGCCTTCGTGATCACGCTCGGCTTCCTGATCCAGATCACCGGGATCAACGCGATCATCTATTACAGCCCACGGATTTTCCAGGCGATGGGCTTCACGGGCAATTTCGCGCTGCTGGCGCTGCCGGCCCTGGTCCAGGTCGCCGGGTTGGCCGCCGTGGGCGCGTCGCTGCTGCTCGTCGACCGGGTGGGCCGGCGCCCAATTCTGCTGTCCGGCATCGCGATGATGGTCGCCGCCGACGCCGTGTTGATGGCGGTGTTCGGGCGGGGCCTTGGGGGCGCGGCACTCGGCTTCGCCGGGATACTGTTGTTCATCGTCGGCTACACCATGGGTTTCGGCTCCCTGGGCTGGGTGTACGCCAGCGAGAGCTTCCCGTCCCGGCTGCGGTCCATCGGGTCGAGCACCATGCTCACCTCGAACCTGGTGGCCAACGCGATCGTCGCCGCCGTGTTTCTCACCATGCTGCATTCCCTTGGCGGCGCAGGCACTTTCGCGGTGTTCGCCGCCCTGGCGGTGATCGCGTTCGTCGTCGTGTACCGCTATGCGCCGGAGACCAAGGGGCGCCAGCTGGAGGAGATCCGGCACTTCTGGGAGAACGGCGGCCGATGGTAGTCATCGCCGCGGGCACCATGGTGCTCGAGGAGCAGGTCGCCCGGCCGGGCTGGCTGGAAACGGGCGACGGGCAGATCCTGGCCTGCGGCGCGGGCACCCCGCCCGGCCCGGCCGACGCCGAATTTCCCGGCGGCACCGTGGTGCCCGGCTTTGTCGACATGCACGTGCACGGCGGCGGCGGGGACTCCTACACCGACCGTGACGGGATTGCCGGTGCGGCGGATTTCCACCTGCGGCACGGCACCACCACGACGCTCGGCAGCCTGGTGACCGCCTCGCCCGCGGAGTTGCTCTCCGGGGTGCGCGCGCTCGCCGACGCCAGCCGGCGCGGCACCGTCGCGGGCATCCACCTGGAGGGGCCGTGGCTGAGCCGGGCCCGCTGCGGGGCGCACGACCCCGCCCTATTGCGCGACCCGGACCCCGCCGAGATCGACGCCGTGCTCGACGCCGGCGGCGGCGCGATCCGGATGGTCACGCTGGCCCCCGAGCTGCCCGGGGCCGACGAGGCGATCCGGCGCTTCCTCGACGCCGGAGTCGTTGTGGCGGTGGGGCATACGGACGCCACTTATGAGCAGGCCGAACATGCCATCGCACTGGGCGCGACGGTCGGCACCCACCTGTTCAACGCGATGCCGCCGCTGCATCACCGCGAGCCCGGGCCGGCGCTCGCCCTGCTGCGCCACCCGGGGGTCACCGTCGAGCTGATCGCCGACGGCGTGCACGTGCACCCGGCCGTCGTGCGCGCGGTGATCGAGGCCGCGGGGCCCGGCCGGGTCGCGCTGATCACCGACGCCACCGCCGCGGCCGGGTGCGGCGATGGCACGTGTCGCCTCGGCGCGGTGACCGTCGACGTCGTGTCCGGTGTGGCGCGGGTGCGCGGGGCGTCGACGATTGCCGGCAGCACCGCCACCATGGACCAAATCTTTCGCGCCGTGAATGCCGCTGCGGGGCCGGCCATCGCGGCGCAGACGACGTCGGCGACACCTGCGCGGGCCCTCGGGATCGAACGGGTGGGCAGTCTGTGCGCCGGCTACGCCGCCGATCTTGTTGTGCTGGACGGTGATCTGCGGGTGGCCGCGGTCATGGTGGCCGGCCGCTGGCGGGTGGGCGGCTAGCGCAGCCATCGCGTGACGCGGGAGAGGGCCAGCGCCCCAACGGCTCCCAACGCCATCGCGGTCAGCGTCTGACGCGTGCTGATGCCCTCGTCCAGTTGCACGCGCGGGGCGATGATCGCCGGCGCGGGCGGGGCGACGTGACGGAAGCGCGGGTGACCGGATGCCGTCGCCGCCCATGCCGTGCAGAAGAGCACGAGGTACGCGGTGATGTAAGCGAACACCATCAGACCCAGCACCGGGCCGAAGGTGGCGCCCGCGGGGCTGCGCAGGACCACCCGCAAATAGATCGAGGCCACCTGTTTGAACACTTCGAAGCCGATCGCCGCCAACAGCGCGCCGCGCGCCGAATCGGCCACGCTGACTTTCTCGCGTGGCAGCCGGGCGATCATCCAGGCGAACAGCAGCCAGGACACCGCCGTCGAGATCACGATCGACAGCGCTGTGAACAACCAGTCGAATACCAGAAGCTGCGGTATGCCAAGCCATTTCAGCAAGGCCGACATCGGTGCCTCATGGCCCAGGGTGGTCAGGCCGATGGTCGCCATGGTCACCGCGAAGGTGCCCACCATGGCCAACAGGTCGGAGAACTTGTTGTGCACGAAGCCCGGCGACTCGATGCGGTCGTCCCACCACATCTCGGTCAACGCCTGGCGCAGATGTGACATCCAGCCCAGACCGGCCCAGAGGGCCGTGGCCAGGCCAATGACACCCACCGATGCCCGCGCGTGGATCGCCGAGTTCATCAGGTCCAGCAGCTGATCTCCCAGGGCGCCGGTCACCTGGGACCGGATGTGGTCGTCGATCGTTCTCAACAGTTCCGGCCGTCGGACCAGGATGAACCCGAAGGCCGCGAAACCGACCATCAGCAAAGGGAATAGCGCGAAGATCGTGTAATAGGTGAGCCCGGCGGCGAAGAACCCGCCGTTGCGGTCGTCGAAACGCTGGTAGGCGCGGATGACATGGTCGAGCCACGCGTGCCGGTCCCGTAGCCGATCGAGGACGCCCGCCTTCGCCGGCTCGCTCATGGTGAACTCATCCCCGTTGCGGAAGAAACCCGAGGCGATCGTAGACCCGCCGGACGGTCTTGCCGGCGACGTCCTCGGCCCGCTGCGCGCCGACCGCCAGTACCGCCTCCAATTCGGCCGGGTCGGCCAGCAATTCGTCGACGCGGGCCTTGATCGGGCCGACGAACGCGACGACCGCATCGGCGGTGTCCTTCTTCAGGTCGCCGTAACCCCGTCCGGCGTAACCCTCCACCAGCTTGTCGATGCCGACGCCGGTGACCGCGGACTGGATGGTCAGCAGATTCGACACCCCCGGCTTGGCGTCGGCGTCGAACCGGATCTCGCGCTCGCTGTCGGTGACGGCCGAGCGGATCTTCTTGGCCGACGCGGCGGGCTCGTCGAGCAGGTTGATCAGTCCGGTATCGGCGGCCGCGGATTTGCTCATCTTCGACGTCGGGTCCTGCAGGTCGTAGATCTTGGCGGTGACCTTCGGGATGAGCAGGTCCGGCACCACGAACGTGTCGGGGAACCGGCTGTTGAACCGCTGCGCCACGTCGCGCGCCAGCTCGAGATGCTGACGCTGGTCCTCGCCCACCGGCACCAGCTCGGCGTCGTAGGCCAGGACGTCGGCGGCCTGCAACACCGGATAGGTGAACAGGCCCACGGTGGTCGAGTCGCCGCCCTGGCGGGCCGACTTGTCCTTGAACTGCGTCATCCGCGAGGCCTGCCCGAAGCCGGTGAAGCAGCCCAGCACCCAGGCGAGCTGGGAGTGGGCGGGCACGTGGCTCTGTACGAAGATCGTGCTGCGGGCGGGGTCGATGCCCAGCGCCAGGTATTGGGCGGCCGTCACCAGGGTCCGGCGGCGCAGCGCCTCGGGGTCCTGCGGGATGGTGATGGCGTGCAGGTCGACCACGCAGAAGAAGGGGTCGTGATCGTCCTGCAGCGCCACCCACTGGGTGATGGCACCCAACGCGTTCCCCAGGTGGAGCGAGTCGGAAGTGGGCTGCACGCCGGAGAAAATCCGGCGGGATCCGGTAGCGGTGCTCATGATGCACCGATCTTTTCACGCGGCCCGCTGGCGCCGAGTCCCCGGCCAGCCGGGCGCTCGCCTTCGAGTTCCCGGCCCGCCGGGCGCTCGCGCTGCGCCTCGCTTGCGGTACCGGCGGTACCGCCTTTAATGTCGGCGGTATGGGGAGCAAGAGGATCAACAGCAACACGGGGACCCGGCCACCGATCCGCCTCGGCTCGGGGGAGCCGGTGCTGTTGCTGCATCCGTTCCTGCTGTCACAGGCGGTGTGGGAGGACGTCGCCCAGCGGTTGGCCGGCACCGGGCGCTACGAGGTGTTCGCCCCGACGATGGCCGGCCACAACGGCGGCCCCTCCGCGGGCACCTGGTTCCTGTCCTCGGCGGTCCTGGCAGACCACGTGGAACAGCAGATGGACGAGCTGGGCTGGGACACCGCCCACATCGTGGGCAACTCGCTGGGCGGCTGGGTGGCGTTCGAACTCGAGCGGCGCGGGCGGGCGCGCAGCGTCATGGGCATCGCCCCGGCCGGCGGTTGGACGCGCTGGAGCCCGGCCAAGTTCGAGGTGATCGCCAAGTTCATCCTGGGCATTCCGCTGCTGGTGCTGGCCTGGCTGTTCGGCCCGAAGGTGATGCGCCTGCCGTTCAGCCGGCAGCTGGCCACCTACGCGATCAGCGCGCGGCCCGACGGGGTCACCGAGGAGCAGCTGCTCGGCTGCATCGACGACGTCGCCCACTGCCCTGCGTATTTCCAGCTGCTGGTCAAGTCGCTGCTGCTGCACGGCCTGCGGGAGCTGGCCGAGAACGCCGTCCCGGCGCACCTGGTGATCTGCGAAAAAGACCGGATCGTGCCCGCACCCAGGTTCAGCAGGCATTTCACCACCCACCTGCCCGACGACCACCAGGTCACCGAGCTCGACGGCGTAGGGCACATCCCGATGTTCGAGGCGCCGGAGCGCGTGGCCGAACTGATCACCGAGTTCCTCGACGAGTGCAGCGCGGCGACCCGGGGCGCCAACCCATCGGCTAGCTGACCAGCTTCTTTTCCAGGTTCTCGGCGATCGAGTTGAGGAACTCCTCGCTCTGCTGCCATTCCTGCTCGGGCCCGATCAGGATGGCCAGGTCCTTGGTCATCTTCCCGCTCTCGACCGTCGCGACCACCACGTCCTCCAGCGTCTGCGCGAACTCGATCACCTCCGGGGTGTCGTCGAGCTTGCCGCGGTGCTGCAGCCCCCGCGTCCAGGCGAAGATCGAGGCGATCGGGTTCGTCGAGGTCGGCTTGCCGGCCTGGTATTGGCGGAAGTGCCGGGTGACGGTGCCGTGCGCGGCCTCGGCCTCGACCGTCTTGCCGTCGGCGGTCATCAGCACCGAGGTCATCAGCCCCAGCGAGCCGTAGCCCTGGGCGACCAGGTCGGACTGGACGTCGCCGTCGTAGTTCTTGCAGGCCCACACGTAGCCGCCCTCCCACTTCAGGCAGGCGGCGACCATGTCGTCGATCAGCCGGTGCTCGTAGGTCAGCCCCTCGGCCTCGAACTTGTCCTTGAACTCCTCGTCGTAGATGCGCTGGAACTCGTCTTTGAACATGCCGTCGTAGGCCTTGAGGATGGTGTTCTTGGTGGACAGGTACACCGGCCACTTGGCGTTGAGACCGTACGCCAGCGAGGCGCGCGCGAAGTCGCGGACGGATTCCTTGAAGTTGTACATCCCCATCACGACGCCGCCGTCGTCGGGAATGGACACCACCTCGTGGACCATCGGCTCGCTGCCGTCCGAGGGCGTGAACGTGATCGAGACGGTGCCCGGCTTGTCGACCTTGAAGTTGGTCGCCCGGTACTGGTCGCCGAAGGCGTGGCGGCCGATGACGATCGGCTTGGTCCAGCCCGGCACCAGCCGCGGCACGTTCGAGATGACGATCGGCTCGCGAAAGATGGTGCCACCCAAGATGTTCCGGATTGTCCCGTTGGGCGACAGCCACATCTTCTTGAGGTTGAATTCGGAGACGCGCGCCTCGTCGGGGGTGATGGTGGCGCACTTGACCCCGACGCCGTGCTTCTTGATGGCGTACGCGGCGTCGATGGTCACCTGGTCGTTGGTGCGGTCGCGGTTTTCGATGCCGAGGTCGTAGTACTCGAGGTTGATGTCCAGATGCGGCAGGATCAGCAGGTCCTTGATGAACTTCCAGATGACGCGGGTCATCTCGTCACCGTCGAGCTCGACGACCGGCCCTTTGACCTTGATCTTCTGTTCGCCTGCCATATCGAGTTCGACTTTCTGTTCGCGGCCCTTGATTTTACGAGCTTTGCGAAGCGGCTAGCGCTTCATTGAACGTCTTGCTCGGCCGCATGACAGCAGTCGTCTTCTCGTTGTCCGGGTAGTAGTAGCCGCCGATGTCGACCGGCTCGCCCTGCGCCTCGGCTAGCTCGGCCACGATGGTGTCCTCGTTCTGGCCCAGCGACTCGGCGAGGGCGGCGAAGTGCTTGCGCAGCTCCTCGTCGTCGGACTGCCCGGCGAGTTCCTGCGCCCAGTACAGCGCCAGGTAGAACTGGCTGCCGCGGTTGTCGAGTTCGCCGGCCTTGCGCGACGGGCTCTTGTTGTTCTCCAGCAGCTTGCCGATCGCCGCGTCCAGCGTCTTGCCCAGGAGCTTGGCGCGCTCGTTGCCGGTCTTGATCCCGATGTCTTCGAAACACGCGCCCAGGGCCAGGAATTCACCGAGGGAATCCCAGCGCAGATGGTTCTCCTCGAGGAGTTGGTGCACGTGCTTGGGCGCCGATCCGCCCGCCCCGGTTTCGTACATTCCGCCACCGGACATCAGCGGAACGATGGACAGCATCTTGGCGCTGGTGCCCAGCTCCAGGATGGGGAACAGATCGGTGAGGTAGTCGCGCAGGATGTTTCCGGTGGCGGCGATGGTGTCCTGCCCGCGCACCGCGCGCTCGATCGTGTACCTCATCGCCCACACCTGGGGCATGATCTGGATCTCCAGGCCCTCGGTGTCGTGCTCCTTGAGGTACCGCTTCACCTTGTTGCGCAGCTCGACCTCGTGGGGCCGCTCGGTGTCCAGCCAGAACACCACCGTCATGCCCGAGTTTCGCGCTCGCGTGACGGCCAGCTTGACCCAGTCGCGGATCGCTTCGTCGGTGACGATCGGCATCCGCCAGATGTCGCCTTCCTCCACGTTCTGGGTCAGCAGGACTTCGCCGGTGTCGAGGTCGACGATGTCGGCGACGCCGTCCTCGGGAATCTCGAATGTCTTGTCGTGCGAGCCGTACTCCTCGGCCTGCTGGGCCATTAGGCCGACGTTGGGCACGGTGCCCATCGTGGTCGGGTCGAACTGCCCGTTGGTTTTGCAGAAGTTGATGATCTCTTGATAGATCCGGGAGAACGTGGACTCGGGGTTGACGGCCTTGGTGTCCTTCTGCCGCCCGTCGGCGCCCCACATCTTGCCGCCGGCGCGGATCATCGCCGGCATCGACGCGTCCACGATCACGTCGCTGGGCGAGTGAAAGTTGGTGATGCCCTTGGCCGAATCGACCATCGCCAGCTCGGGGCGGTGCTCGTGGCAGGCGTGCAGGTCGCGGATGATCTCCTCGTGCAACGACGCCGGCAGCGACTCGATCTTGCTGTACAGGTCGACCAATCCGTTGTTGACGTCGACGCCGAGCTCGTCGAAGAGCTCCTGGTGCTTGGCGAAGGCGTCCTTGTAGAAGACCTTGACGGCGTGGCCGAAGACGATGGGGTGGGAGACCTTCATCATGGTCGCCTTGACGTGCAGGGAGAACATCACGCCGGTCTCGTAGGCGTCCTGCATCTGTTCCTCATAGAACTCGACCAGGGCCTTCTTGCTCATGAACATGCTGTCGATGACGTCGCCGTCGCGCAGCTCGACCTTGGGCTTGAGCTCGAGGGTCTTCCCGCTCTTGGTGTTGAGCACCATCTTCACGTTGCGCGCGCGGTCCAGCGTCATCGACTTCTCGCCGTGGTAGAAGTCGCCGTGCCGCATGGTCGCGACGTGGGTGCGCGAGGCCGGCGACCACTTGCCCATGCTGTGCGGGTGCCTGCGCGCGAATTCCTTGACGGCCTTGGGCGCACGACGGTCCGAATTGCCTTCCCGCAGTACCGGGTTGACCGCGCTGCCCAGGCATTTGCCGTAGCGGACGCGGATTTCCTTCTCCTCGTCGGTCTTCGGGCTCTGTGGGAAGTCCGGAACCTTGAAGCCCTTGCCCTGCAGTTCCTTGACAGCGGCGATCAGCTGGGGCACCGAGGCGCTGATGTTGGGCAGCTTGATGATGTTGGTGTCGGCCAGCTTCGTCAGCCGGCCCAGCTCCCCCAGGTTGTCGTCGACCCGCTGCTCTTCGGTCAGGTAGTCGCCGAACTCGGCGAGGATCCGTGCGGCCACGGAGATGTCACTGGTCTTGATCTCGATGCCCGCCGGCTCGGCGAAGGCGCGCACGATCGGAAGGAACGCGTAGGTCGCCAGCAACGGCGCCTCGTCGGTCAGTGTGTAGATGACGGTCGGCTGTTCGGCGCTCACGGTCCCTCTCCCGGCGTGGAAAACCTCGAATATCGGTCAGATCTGTGGGGGGCTCAGCGTTCTTGCTGCCACGTTATCAAGGGCGTTTGGGCAGGTGTCGACCTGCCATTGGCATCCAGTCGGCACAGTAAGATAGTCTCCGTATTGGTCATGAGCGCCAGCATCAAGCCCCGGCTTGCTGGCCGGCAACCCTCCAACCGCGGTGGGGTGCCCCGGGTGATGACCAGGTCTAGTAGCCACAGGCTGCGCGGCAAGCGCGGGTCCGCCATAACGGACCCCTGACTAGAGGGGAAGACGTGATGTGCACATCTTTAGCTCTTTGCGATCGGCTCACGTGCCGTAGCGCGTGTCGCTGTTGACCCGCGGCCGCCCAGCCGCCGGCATCCCCGATACCCGATTCGCAGATCTCGAGCCAGAAAGCAACTGCACGTGAGCCCCGACAACAGCACCACCAGCAACGACGACGCCGACCCGACCGCCCGCTGGTCCTTCGAGACCAAGCAGGTCCACGCCGGTCAGCAACCGGACCCGGCGACCAACGCCCGCGCACTGCCGATCTACCAGACCACCTCCTACGTCTTCGACGACACCTCGCACGCCGCGGCGCTGTTCGGGCTGGAGGTTCCGGGCAACATCTACACCCGGATCGGCAACCCGACCACCGATGTCGTCGAGCAGCGCGTGGCCGCCCTCGAGGGCGGCGTGGCCGCGCTGTTCTTGAGCTCGGGCCAGGCCGCTGAGACATTCGCCATATTGAACCTCGCGTGTGCCGGGGATCACATCGTCTCCAGCCCGCGCCTCTACGGCGGTACCTACAACCTGTTCCACTACTCGCTGGCCAAGCTGGGCATCGAGGTGAGCTTCGTCGACGATCCCGACGACCTGGATTCCTGGCAGGCCGCCGTGCGGCCCAACACCAAAGCGTTCTTCGGCGAGACCATCTCCAACCCGCAGATCGATCTGCTGGACATCCCGGGGGTGGCCGATGTCGCCCACGCCAACGGGATACCGCTGATCGTCGACAACACCATCGCCACTCCCTACCTGATCCAGCCGTTCTCCCACGGCGCCGACATCGTGGTGCACTCCGCGACCAAGTACCTCGGCGGGCACGGCTCCGCGATCGCCGGGGTCATCGTCGACGGCGGCACCTTCGACTGGACGCAGGGCCGCTTCCCCGGGTTCACCACGCCAGACCCGAGCTACCACGGCGTGGTGTTCGCCGAGCTCGGCCCGCCGGCGTACGCGCTCAAGGCGCGGGTGCAGCTGCTGCGCGACCTCGGCTCCGCCGCGTCGCCGTTCAACGCGTTCCTGGTGGCCCAGGGCATCGAGACGCTGAGTCTGCGCGTCGAGCGCCACGTCACCAACGCGCAGCGGGTCGCCGAATTCCTCGAGGGACACGAGGGCGTGCTGGCGGTCAACTACGCCGGGCTGCCCAGCTCGCCCTGGCATGAGCGGGCAAAGAAGCTGGCGCCCAAGGGAACCGGCGCGGTGCTCTCGTTCGAGCTGGCCGGCGGCGTCGAGGCCGGCAAGGCGTTCGTCAACGCGCTGAAGCTGCACAGCCACGTCGCCAACATCGGCGACGTGCGCTCCCTGGTGATCCACCCGGCTTCGACCACCCACGCCCAGCTCAGCCCGGCCGAGCAGCTGAGCACCGGTGTCAGCCCGGGCCTGGTGCGGCTGGCCGTCGGGATCGAGGGCATCGACGACATCCTGGCCGACCTGGAGCTCGGCTTCGCCGCCGCGCGCAAGTACGGTGCGGGCGCGCAGGCCCCGGGCGCCGACCCGCAAGCAGTGGCGGCGTTCTAAGGGGCCGGCGATGACGATCTCCGACGTCGGAACCCAGACGCTGCCGGCCGAAGGCGAGATCGGCCTGGTGCACATCGGCTCGCTGACCACCGAGAGCGGCGCCGTGATCGACGACGTCTGCATCGCCGTTCAGCGCTGGGGCGAGCTGTCGCCGACCCGCGACAACGTGGTGGTGGTGCTGCACGCGCTGACCGGCGACTCGCACATCACCGGGCCCGCCGGCCCGGGGCATCCCACCGGCGGCTGGTGGGACGGGGTGGCCGGGCCGGGCGCGCCGATCGACACCGACCGCTGGTGCGCGATAGCGACCAACGTGCTGGGCGGATGCCGCGGCTCCACCGGGCCCAGCTCGCTGGCTCGCGACGGAAAGCCCTGGGGCTCAAGGTTTCCGAAGATTTCGGTGCGCGACCAGGTGGAGGCCGACATCGCCGCGCTGGCCGCGCTGGGAATCAACGAGGTCGCCGCGGTTGTTGGTGGATCTATGGGCGGCGCACGGGCTTTGGAGTGGATGGTCGGCCATCCTGGCCGGGTGCGGGCCGGGCTGCTGCTGGCGGTCGGCGCACGCGCGACCGCGGACCAGATCGGCACCCAGACCACGCAGATCGCGGCCATCAAGGCCGACCCGAACTGGCAGGGCGGCGATTACCACGACACCGGCCGCACACCGGATACCGGCCTGATGATCGCCCGCCGCTTCGCCCATCTGACTTACCGCGGGGAAGCGGAGCTGGACACCCGGTTCGGCAACGACGTACAGGCCGGCGAGGACCCCGGTCCCCCATTCGGAGGCGGCCGCTACGCGGTGCAGAGCTACCTGGAGCACCAGGGCGACAAGCTGCTGGCCCGTTTCGACGCGGGCAGCTACGTGACCCTGACCGAGGCGCTGAACAGCCACGACGTCGGCCGCGGTCGCGGTGGCGTGCGCAAGGCCCTGCGCGGTTGCCCGGTGCCTGCCGTGGTCGGCGGCATCACCTCCGACCGGCTCTACCCGTTGCGGCTGCAGCAGGAACTCGCCGACCTGCTGCCGGGCTGCGGCGGCCTGCACGTTGTCGAGTCCATCTGCGGTCATGACGGCTTCCTGGTGGAATCGGAGGCGGTCGGCGCCCTGATCCGCGAGACGTTGGAGTTGGCCGCTACCGAAGGCACGTGTCGGCGGTGACCCGCTCTCGCCACGATCGCTCGCTGTCGTTCGGTTCGGCGGCCGCGGCCTACGAGCGGGGGCGTCCGTCCTATCCCCCGGAGGCCATCGACTGGCTGTTGCCCCGCGGCGCGCGCCAGGTGCTGGACCTGGGTGCAGGCACCGGCAAGCTGACCACGCGGCTGGTGGAACGCGGCCTGGACGTGGTGGCGGTCGACCCGATTCCCGACATGCTGGAGGTGTTGCGCACCTCCCTGCCGGAGACCCGGGCGCTGCTGGGCACGGCGGAAGACATTCCGTTGCCGGACAACAGCGTTGACGTTGTGCTGGTCGCGCAGGCGTGGCACTGGGTGGATCCCGAGCGCGCGATTCCCGAGGTGGCCCGGGTGCTGCGGCCGGGCGGGCGGCTGGGTCTGGTGTGGAACACCCGCGACGAACGGCTGGGCTGGGTGCGGGAGCTGGGCGACATCATCGGCTCCGACGGCGACCGGGGCCGCTTCGACGTGGACTTGACCGAGTCGTTCACCGCGCCGGAGCGCCACCAGGTCGAGTGGACGAACTACCTGACGCCGCAAGCCCTGATCGACCTGGTCGCCTCGCGCAGCTATTGCATCACCTCGCCGGCCGAGGTCCGCACCCAAACCCTGGACCAGGTGCGTGAGTTGCTGGCCACCCACCCGGCGCTGGCGAATTCGACGGGGCTGGCATTGCCCTATGTCACCGTCTGCATCAGGGCGACGCTCGCCGGGTAGCCGGGCCGTTTTACGAAACGACACGGATGGCAACCCTGTAGACCATGGGTGAAATGGTTCAGGTGAGCGAAGAAAGGCTGTTGGCCGATGTCGAGCGACGACTGGTCGACGAGTTTCCCCGCATCTCCACCGACGACGTCGGCGACCTCCTGCGGCAGGAGCACGCCCGGTTCCGCGACAGCCGGATCCGCGACTTCGTCACGCTGCTGGCGGAGAAACGCGCCCGCGACGAACTGAAGCGCAGGCTCAACTGAGGTCTTCGACGAGGATGTCGTTGACTGTCTTGAGGTCGTCAATCGCCCGCTGGGTGAACGCGTCCGCCCGGTCCAGGTCGGCCGGCGTGCTGTTCGGCCCCAGGGACATGCAGATGTGGGTCGCCGTGTGGAAGTCGTTGATCTCGGCTTGAAGCGCCCTGGTCAGCGCCGGATCCGGCGTGGGCAGGTGGGCCTGCAGGCCGACCGTTTGTTCGTCGTGGACGGCCGAACATGCCGAGTGCAGAGCGCCGAGGTCGTTGGCCTTGATCGCGTCGACCACCGCCTGCATCTGATTCGCCGTGTTGGCCAAATGCTCTTGGGCCTGTGAGTACCACTGCGGGACGCCGGCGTAGTCGGCGCCGGCCGTCCCGGTCGTACCCACGATGAGCAGACTCGTGGTGGCGACGGCGGCACCGCCCCAGTGCTTGAGCACCTGCATGAACATGACTGACCTGCCTTAGGTGTGGAGCCCGTGTTAGGCAAAGTCTCCGCACCGCGGCGTCATGTTCGGTAGGGCCTTCGGGCCCGTCCCGTGGGCCAAAGGACCCGCTCAGTCGCCCACCAGGGTCGAGACCGGCGCCCCGACGGGGCCGACCACTTCCGCGGCGGGAGCCTCGAGGCCGTGGGGGGCCATCCGCGCGATGCGCGACTCGATGTCGTAGGGGACGATGATCGCGGTCGCCCCCCGGACGCGGCTGACGGTCCGGGCCATCTTGTCCGCGGTGCGGTCGTGCAGCAGCCGACCCAACAGGGGTGAATAGGTCCGGCGCGGCAACAGCACCGTCACCCTGGTGTCCGGATGGTCCTTGAGGACCCGCAGCACCAATTCGTGGGCGGCCCGGCTCAAATGCCGATCGGGGCAGTTGATCAACCACAGTGGCGTGTCGTGCTCGAAGCGATCCCACCGCTCGCGAAGCCGCACCGCGTGATCGACGTCGATCACGAAGTGCACCGCGGTCAGCTCGTCGGCGTGCAGCCCATGCCCGAGCCGCACCGCCTCGATCTCGGCCAGATCGATGGTGTCCACGAACACCAGCACCTGCAGGCGCGGATGCCGCGCCAGGTCGAGATCCTCGGCGCGCGTCATCTCCAGCACGGAGGCCTCGTCACGGTATTTCCGGTTGAGCCGCATCAAGGCCAGCACCAGCAACGGGAAGATGACGACGATCAGCCAGGCACCCTCGGTGAACTTGGCCACCACGAAGATCCCCACCACGACCGTCGACAGGATCCCCGCCGCCAGGTTGACCGCCAGCTTGGCACGCCAGCCCGGCTCGCGGCGGGTCAGATGATGCTTGGCCATGCCGTAGCCGGCCATCGCGAAGGCGGTGAAGACACCGATCGCGAAGAATGGCACCAGCGCACTCACCTTCGCCTCGGTGATGACGAGCAACACCATGGCCAGCGCGGTCAGCACGAAGATACCGTTGGAGAACACCAGGCGATGCCCGCGTTTCGTCAGCGGGCGGGGCAGAAAACGGTCCTCGGCAACGAAACTCGCCAACGCGGGAAAGCCATTGAAGCTGGTGTTGCAACCCGTGAACAGGATCGCCGCCGTCGACGCCTGCACACCGAAGTAGAGGATGTTGCCGATCACGCCGTGGCCGAAGACCGCCCGGGCTATCTCCGACAGCATCGACGGGTATTCGTCGAGATAGGCCACGGCGTGGGTGACGTGGGTCAGCCAGCCCACGCCCGCGAGCAAGAACCCGAGGATGCAGGCCATCCACGTCAGCACACGACGCGCGTTGGGGCCCTGTGGCTTTCGGAAGACGTTGACGGTGTTCGACACCGCCTCCACCCCGGTCAGTGAGGTGCCACCGTTGGCGAACGCGCGCAACACGATCAGGATCGTTGCACCCATCACCAGGCCGCCGCCCTGATGCACCGGCACCGCGCCCGCGATGTGCTGCGGATCGTATTTCGGTAAGCCCCAGAACATTTCGCGAACGAAGCCGGTCACTATCGTCAACGTGATCATGGCGACGAACGCATACGTCGTCATCGCGAACGTGCGCCCCGACCGTCGTAACCCGCGCAGGTTGGCCAGACAGATCAGCACCACCGCCGCCAACGTGATCTCCAGGTGATACGGCCGCAGCTGGGGAATCGCCGACACCACCGCCACCGTCGCCGCCGCCGGTTGCACCGCCACGGTCACCACGTAGTCGATCAGCAGCGCCGCGGCAGCAACCTGTGCCACCCGCGGACCGAAGTTCTCCCGCGCGACAGTGTAGGACCCACCGGCCCGCGTGTAGGCCATCACGACCTCCCGGTATGAGGCGCACACCAGGGCCAGGATCACCAGGATGACGCCGGTGATCGGGAGCACCAACGCGTACGCCGCCATGCCGGCCGCCGGGAGCAGCTCGATCATGATCTGCTCGGTGCCGTACGCCGTCGATGAGATTGCGTCCGGCGAGAGCGCCCCGAGGGCAATGTGATTCGGCAGCCTCTCGCCGTCCAGCTGGTCGGTGGTCAACGGCTGCCCGAGGAAAAGCCGCTTGCACTTGTCGGTGAAGGAGAGCGGTATTTCGCCACTCGTTTGCGTCACAACATCCCTTTCTCGAGACCGGATTGCCTCATCCCGCGCGGGTGACCTCGGCGATGCGGGACTCGATGTCATAAGGCACGATCTGCGCGGCCGCGCCCGGAATCCGGCTGACCGCGCGGGCGATCTTGTCCGCGGTGCGATCGTGCAGCAGCCGGCCGACGAGCGGCGAGTAGGTCCGGCGCGGCAGCAGCACGGTCGCCTTGGTATCCGGATGCTCGTTGAGCACCCGCAGGACGAGCTCATGGGCGGCTCGGCCCAGGTGGCGATCGGGACAGTCGACCAGCCGGAGCGGGGTGTCGTGTTCGAAGACCTCCCAGCGCTTTTGCAGCCGAGCGGCATGGTCGGAGTCGATCACGAAATGCACCACGGTCAGCTCGTCGGCGTGCAGGCCGTTTCCGTATCGCAGCGCTTCGACCTCCGCGAGGTCGACGGCATCCACGAAGACGAAGACCCGGTGCCGGGCGTATCTGGACAGGATCGGCCTCTCGGTGCGGGACATCTCCAGCACGGAAGCCTCCGCACGGTACTGCCGGTTGAGTCGCATCAACGCCAGCACGAGCAACGGGAAGACGACCACGATCAGCCAGGCGCCCTCGGTGAACTTGGCCACCGCGAAGATCCCCACCACGACCGTCGACAGGATCCCCGCGGACATGTTGACCACCGCCTTGCGCCGCCAGCCCGGGCCGCGCTGGCGCAGATAGTGTTTGGTCATGCCGTACCCGGCCATCGAGAATCCGGTGAACACGCCGATGGCGTAGAACGGCACCAACGCATCGACCGAGCCGCCGGTGATGACGAGCAGCGCGATCGACAGCGCGGTCAGGGCGATGATGCCATTCGAGAAGACCAGGCGATGGCCGCGCTTCATCAACGGACGCGGCAGAAAGCGGTCTCCCGCAACGAAACTGGCCAAGGCGGGGAAGCCGTTGAAGCTGGTGTTGCCGCCGGTGTAGAGGATCGCCGCGGTCGACGCCTGCACCAGGATGTACAGGACGTTTCCGGCCGGGCCGTGGCCGAAGACCGCCCGGGCGATCTCCGACAACATCGAGGGGTATCCGTCGGTGTACGGGACGGCGTGCGTCACGTGCGTCAGCCAGGCCACTCCCGCAAGCAGGAACGCGAGGATGCAGGCCATGATCGTCATCACCCGGCGGGCGTTGACACCTTCTGGCTTGCGAAAGGTGGTGACGGTGTTGGAGATGGCTTCCACCCCGGTCAGCGACGAACCACCGTTGGCGAACGCGCGCAACACCACCAGCAGCGTCGCCCCCATCACCAGTCCGCTGCCGTGGTGGACGGGCACCGCTCCGGCGATGTGCTGGGGATCGTACGTCGGCAGGTTGCCGCACAGCTCACGGATGACCCCGACGATGATGGTCAGCGAGACCATCGCCACGAAGGCGTAAGTGGGCACCGCGAACGGCGCTCCGGCTTCCCGCAGTCCGCGCAGGTTCGCAAAGCACATCAACAGCACCATGCCGACGGTGATCTCCAGGCTGTAGGGCCCCAGCACTGGTATCGCCGACGCCACCGCCACCGTCCCCGCCGCGCACTGCACCGCGACCGTGACCACGTAGTCGATCAACAGCGCCGCGGCGGCCACCTGCGCCACTCGTGGCCCGAAGTTCTCGCGGGCGACCACGTACGATCCACCGGAGCGCGTATAGACCATGACGACCTGGCGATACGACGCCGCGACCAACACCAGGATCAAGAGAATGACCCCGGTGATCGGAAGCAACAGGGCGAACGCGGCCATCCCGGCCGCCGGCAACAGCTCGATCATGATCTGCTCGGAGCCGTAGGCGGTGGAGGAGATCGCGTCGGGCGACAAGACACCGAGCGCGACGGGGTTCGACAACTTCTCGTGCTCGAGCTGAGAGTTGATCAAAGGCTTGCCGAGTAGGCCGCGTTTGAAGACATCGGAGAACGACGACCACGGTCTGTGATGGGCGGTCCGCCGCTCAGCCAAAGATGTTGCCACAGAATGTATCCCTTTCCCCCTACGTGAGGCTGACGTGCAGATGACGCCCCCCGAGCCGTGCAGCCGCCGAAAGCGTATATGCCGCAACCGCTTTTGTCGCCACGTCTTCTTTGGCCAGTGGGGATAACCACAGCGAATTGTCAGAAGAATTGCCAGGACACTCTCAGTAGAGTGACCCGGATTTAACACGGAGACCTCAATTGGTAATAAATGGAGCGAAATCCGCGGGATTGAGCACCCGTGAGCCCCTTGTCGAAACCCGTTGTGGAATACCGTGCTTTGCCTCACAGCGGCCCATCGGGGCGATCCGCTATCTCGCCAGCGAATCCACAGGTATTTCAACGGCGTTGTACAGCAACGGTTCTGAAGCCCTTTGTCTCTCACCTTTATAGCACATTGACACAAGTCCGACTTGTATAAATTGGATTTTGTTGTGCTCCAGTTGATTCGGACACGAGCTACCGATCGTCGAGTTCGCCCTTTCAGTGCAGGCGGGGCCGTTCTTGCTCGTCGTATCCGGAATCTGTCTGTTAGCATCGAGTTCGATCTCCATTTCCTTGGAGTGGCGCGCGATACCCGGGGCGGGGCAAAGGTTCTTGCGCCACAGGGTTTCCCACATCTGCGTCACCGGATGCGTGGAGTAGCAGATCATCGAGATCGGTTAAGCGGAGGGGTAACTGTGGTTCGCGGAGGAATGGAACGTCATGAACCAATGCATCATCGTCAGCGGTGATGACGCGCTGGCGTCGACCATCGTCGATGAGCTGAAAAGAGCCGGAGCGCGCGTGGCCCGGCTCCTCGACTCCGACCTCGCGGGCACCCGAGTCAAGACCGAGCTCGCCCGGGCTGGGGTCACCGCAGCGTCGGCCGTCGTGTGCGCGGGAGACGACGACGCGACGAACCTGGAGATCGCCCTGCTCGCGCGGAAGGCCAACCCGAAGATTCGAGTCGTGGCCCGGGTGGCCAATGACGTCCTCCGTGAAGCGGTCGCCGCCGACGAAGGGCCCAACTCGATCCTCGGCGTCGCCGATCTCGCCGGCGCCGCGGTCGTCGAGGCCTGTCTCGCGCGCACCACCCATCCCTTCGAGGTGGCGGGGATCGAGTTCGTGTGCTTCGGCGCCGAGGCGCCGTTCGATGCGTCGCTGAGAGAGATCTACGGCGACCTGGCGCCGGTGGCGATGGTGCACAACGACAGCGCCGCCAACGCGGGCGAGGTCGTGGTGTGTCCGGGGCGGGATCTGCAGGTCAGCGCCGGCGACTGGACGGCGATGATCGGCACCACCGAGGAGGTCGCCGCCTGCGGGGTCAAGCTTCCGCGCCACGACCGGATGCGGTCGCGCCAGTCGCGATTGCGCCGCGTCCTCTATGCGGTACGGGCCTTGCCCGCCGAGGTCAACCCCGCGTTCTACCCCTTGATCGTCGCCCTGGTCCTCTTGGTCATCGGTTCGACGACCCTGCTGCACTTCTCCTACACCCACCCTGGGATGTCCTGGACCGACGCGTTCTACTTCACCAACGAGACGATCACCACGACGGGGTACGGCGACTTCAGCTTCGCCAAACAGCCGACGTGGCTGCGGCTCTACGCGGCGGTGTTGATGTTGGCGGGCGTGACCACCACCGCCCTGCTGGTCGCCTTCATCGCCGATGTGCTGCTGTCCCGGCGATTCCTCACGCTGTCCGCACGCCCCCGGGCACGCCACCTGCGCAACCACATCATCGTCGTCGGGTTGAGCGCCCTCGGGGTCCGGGTGGTCGCCGATCTCACCGAAGCCGGCTACGACGTGGCGGTGATCGAGCGCGACCCGAACAATCAGTTCCTTTCGACGGCGGCCGATCTCGACGTACCGGTCATCTTCGGGGACGCGACGTTACGCCCGACACTGGAAGCGGCCCGGGTCGACACCGCCCGCGCGGTCGCGGTGCTGACGCGCGACGACATGGTCAACATCGAAACGGGCATCGTGGTCCGCGAGATGCTTGGCCCCCAACCGGCATTCGCCGGCAATCGGTGGGGCAAGGTGCCGCTCGTCCTCCGCGTATACGACCATGACCTGGGATCCGCGGTAGCCCAGCGTTTCGGCTTCGAAAACGTCCGCTCCACAGTCGAACTGGCCGCACCATGGTTCATCGGCGCGGCTATGGGCCTGCAGGTGCTGGGTACGTTCTCGGTCGGCAACCGATCGTTTTTGATCGGCGGGATGTATGTGCAGGCGGGCAGCGAACTCGACGGGTTGCAGATGTTCGAGGTGTCGACGCAGACCCGGGTCATCGCGGTGACTCGGGAGGATGCCCCGGTTCGGCTGCACCCGCGCCGCGACTCCCGGCTCAGCGCCGGGGACACCGTCTACCTCGTCGGTCCGTACCGGGAACTCATCGCCACGCTGCGCAAGGGGCAGCCCTCCCCGCGGCCGGTCGCCGACGGCCCGGGCACCGAACGTGACTGTGGTTGCGAGGAAGCAGGAACGGAGCCGGATGAAGACAACGTCCGGCACCTGGAACCGATCAGAGGAGCACGCGGTATAGCCAGTCATTGACCACCGCAGCAACTTTCGTTGACCGACCGGGACCGGATGTCCCTCGGCAACACTCCGGCGCAGCCCCGGCCGCGCCTTGCCAGCACGTCATTGAGGGGGAGGCTCTTGTCGTCCATCGTTCGCAGACCCGCCGCCGGCCCGAGCGTTCTGTGCTCGGGTGAATAGGGACGGCGGTAATGGATTTCGCGACGCTACCGCCGGAGGTCAACTCGGGCCTGATGTACGCCGGTCCGGGAGCGGGCCCGATGCTGGCCGCCGCCGAGGCGTGGGATTCGCTGGCCGCCGAGCTGCATTCGGCCGCGGGCTCCTACGAATCGGTGGTCAGCGGGCTCACCTCCGGCCCGTGGCTCGGCGCTTCGTCGGTGGCGATGACGGCTGCCGCGACGTCGTATGTGGCCTGGTTGAGCGCTACGGCGGCGCAAGCCGAACAGACCGCCGGCCAGGCCAGGGCTGCCGCCGCGGCCTATGAGGCGGCGTTTGCGTCGACGGTGCCGCCGCCGGCGGTGGCCGCCAACCGTAGCCGGCTGGCCATGCTGGTCGCCACAAACCTGTTGGGGCAGAACACCCCCGCGATCGCCGCCACCGAAGCCGAGTACGGCGAGATGTGGGCCCAGGACGCGGCCGCGATGTACGGCTATGTGGGTTCCGCGGCGGCGGCCACGCAGCTGGCATCGTTCACCCCGCCGCACCAGAACACCAGCCCCGGCGGATCGGCCCTGCAGGCGGCCCAGGTGAGCCAAGCCGCCGCGCTGCCCGCCGGGTCCGCCCAGAGCGCGGTGTCGACCGCCACCGGGGCGGGCAGCGCGGGGTCCGGAGCGGCGGGCGCCGCAGCGTCCGCGCTCGGATTGAACACGCCGCTGGACCTGATCAACGTGGGCGCCGACGCGATCGCGTACGGGGTGGACGCCCCCATGTCCCCGCTGGGTGTCGTTTCCCTGCCTATCGACCTGATCGGCGCGCAGACCGGTTTGCACACCGATGACATCGTCAGCGACTGGGATGCCAATGGCGCACCCCTATCGGTGGTGCGGACCGAGACGCCGCCAGCTCCGATGACGACGCCGAGCATCGTGTCGAGGGTGTCGGCCGGGCTCGGCGAATCCGATTCGATCGGTGGGCTTTCGGTGCCGCCCACCTGGGCGGCGGGCACCCCTGCGGTGCGCCCGATCGCGCTGGCGTTGCCGGCCGCGCCCGCCGGTGCCGCCGTCCCGGCGGCGGCACCGGGCTTCGAGAGCACGTTCGGTGAGATGGCCCTGGCGGGCACGGCCGGACGTGCCATCCGCGACGCGGTCGGCACCCGCGCTCGCGCGCCGCTGGGCGCGACTCCCGTTGCCAGGCAGCCAAACACCGAGGACGCTGCAGCCCCGGGTGAAGACGGAACTCCGCAGGCCGAGCCGCGCACCGTGGTGACGGGGATCGCCGCCGAAATACGCGAGTTCGCCAGGCTGCGCGACGAGGGGCTGATCTCCGACGAGGAGTACACCGAGCAGAGGAATCGTCTGCTCGGTCGCTAGTGCTTCAGAAGTTCAACCCGGAGAACATGATCCGATTCGGGTCGTACTTCTGCCGCACGGTCGTCAGCCGCGACAGATTGGGGCCGAAGTACCGCGCGGGCGCGCCGTTGGCCTCCAGATAGTTGACGTATCCGCCGACCGAAATCTGTTGCACCGCTTGGTGTGCGGAGGTCAGCCAGGTGTTCGCGGCGTTGACCTGGTTGCCGGCCGGCTCGACGTACCACTGCAAGACGGCGGCCTGGTTGCGCCAGGGGAACGCGGTGTCGCCCGCCGCCACGTCCGCGACGGCGCCACCGAGCGGATCGACGAGGACCGATGCTTGCCCGGCGCCCGAGGGCCACTGCCCTATCGCGGTGGCGATGGCGTGCGCCGCAGTGGAATCGACCGGGCCGATGACGTCCGACCCGGCGACGAACGATCGCGCCGGCGGCGTCGAACTACCGCCGGCCAGAAACATCATCAAGTCGGTCCGGCTCATCGTCTTGTTCGAGACCGACGTCGGTGCCACCCCGACCGCGGACTTGATCGCATCGGCCACCCCCGACCCCGCCCCCGCCGGGCAGGTCGCCAGCACGTGGCAGTTCGGCGCCGAGCCGACCATGAGATCGACGATGCCCCAAGTGTTCCGGTCGGCCGCGCTGAGCCAGGACTGCCAGCCGACGAGCACCTGCGTGGACGACGCCGGCGGGAAGTCGAGCCGCACCACGTCGGTGTCGGCCGTAGCGAAGGTGGAGAACGTCATCGACGTCGTCACCCCGAAGTTGCCGCCGCCACCGCCGCGAAGCGCCCAGAACAGGTCCGGATTGTCGTTGGCGGACGCGGTCACCACGTCGCCGCTGGGCAAGACCACGGTCGCCGACTGCAGCGCGTCACAGGTCAGGCCGGCGCGGCGGCTGTCGGGGCCTATCCCGCCGCCCAGCGCCAGTCCCGCGACGCCGACGGTCGGACAGGTGCCGCTGGGTATCGCCCGGCCGGCGCCGGTCAACGCCTGATGGATCGCATACAGGGTGGTCGCCGGGCTCACGGTGACGTTGTTGCCGTCGAAGTTGGCACCGCCCGGGAGACCGCGCAGGTCCAGCACCAGTGTGCCGTTCGCGCTGGACGCACCGACGTAGGAATGCCCACCCCCGCGCGGGGCGATCTTGAGGTTGTTGGCCGTCGCGAAAGCGACCGCCTTCTGCACGTCGGCCTGGGAGGAAACCGTCACCACCGCTGCGGGACTGGAGCTGTCGTAGAACGAGTTGAAAACCTTTTTGCTGGTGGAGAATTGAGCGCTGTTGGCGGGAAGCACAACCCTTCCGCCGATGGCGGACGCCAGCCCACCCCAGCCGACGGCGGGGTCGGCGGCCGCCCGCGCGGTGCCCAAAACCGCGCCCGTGGCCAACATCCCGACGGCGCCGCGAAGGAATGCCTGGCGCGAGATGCCCCCCTGCACGGAGGGGCTCAGCGGACGGCTGCGATTCGTCGTCATGTGCGGAGATTCTCGAACATTTCCGGCGCAAAAGCCCGGCATGAGCGCTCGTGTCAGATCACAGTGTGGCTTCGATCGCCAGCGCGACGCCGCGTCGCGCGCGCCCCGATAATCGAGGATCGCGACGCGGCGAACCCGCAAAACGCTTATTGTGCGAACCTTTATCCCACCGTGTCGCAAACGTGACAGTGATAGATCAGAGTTCCTAACGTGATTCGAGTGCCCCGCGCGCACTCCACGATCGAGGGGGAGGCCGCATGAAGGCGCTGACACGAACGCATAACTGGATCTGGGCGTTTCGGAATCAGCCCCTGACCGTTCGCCTGCTGGCCGTGGCCGCCGGCCTGATCACCGCGGCGTCGGCGCTCGCGGCGCCGGTGCGGGCGGACAACCCCGACGACAACTTCATCGACGCGCTCAACCACGCCGGCATCGACTTCGGCGAACCCGGAAACGCGATGTCGGTGGGCCAGTCCATCTGCCCGATGCTCGCCCAGCCGGGCGGCAACTTCGCCGCGGCCGCCTCCAGCGTCTCGGGGCGGGGCATGTCGCCCATGATGGCGCGCATGTTCACCACGATCGCGATACAGACCTACTGCCCCGAGCAGATGGCAAACCTGGCCAGCGGCAATCTGTCCGGCGCGGTGCCGCAACTGCCGGGAATGGCAGGGCAGATGCCGGGCATGGCGGGCCAGATCCCCGGGATGGCGGGCCAGATACCCGCCATGGCGGGGCGGATCCCCGCGGCGCCCGGTATCTAACCGGTACCCAGAGGGTCGATGGTCCACGCGATGTAGACCATCGCCGTCGCGACCGCCGCGGTGGTGATGAAATCGATTCCCTTGCTGCGCACCACCAGAAGGCCGGACCGCTCGTCGGACAACACCAGCCGCAACACCGCCGCCAGGCCGACACCGATACCGATCAGCAGCGAACCGCGCCGCCAGAAGTTCGCCCCCACCAACGCGAGCGCCGTGGCGAACGTCAACCCGACCAACAGGATTGGCCACTGGGCCCTGACGACGGACCGCGCGCTCATTCCCGCTCGGCCAGCTCGACGACGTTGCTCAGCAGGAACGCGCGCGTCAAGGGGCCGACCCCACCGGGATTCGGCGACACGTGGCCGGCCACCTCCCACACGTCGGGATGCACGTCACCGACCAACCCGTTCTCGGTCCGGCTGACACCCACGTCGACGACCGCGGCACCGGGACGCACCATGTCGGCGGTCAGCATGTGCGGCACGCCGACCGCGGCCACGACGATGTCCGCCTGCCTGGTGTAGGCCGGCAGATCACGAGTTCCGGTGTGGCACAACGTCACGGTGGCGTTCTCGGAACGGCGGGTCAACAGCAGCCCCAGCGGGCGGCCGACCGTGACTCCGCGGCCGATGATGACCACGTGCGCCCCCGCGATCTCGACGTCGTAGCGCCGCAGCAGGTGCACGATCCCGCGCGCGGTGCACGGCAGCGGCGCGGGAACGCTGAGCACCAGGCGGCCCAGGTTCGTCGGGTGCAGCCCGTCGGCGTCCTTGTTCGGGTCGACGCGTTCGAGCGCGGCGTTCTCGTCCAGGTGCCTGGGCAGCGGCAGCTGCACGATGTAACCGGTGCAGTCCGGGTTGGCGTTCAGCTCGTCGATCGTGTCTTCCAGCGTCGCGGTGCCGATGTCGGCGGGCAGGTCGCGGCGGATCGAGGTGATGCCGACCTTCGCGCAGTCCGCGTGCTTGCCCCGGACGTAGGCCTGCGACCCGGGATCGTCGCCGACCAGGATGGTGCCCAGCCCGGGGGTGCGACCCGACGCGGTCAGGGCGGCCACGCGTTGTTTGAGGTCGAGGAAGATCTCGTCACGGGTGGCCTTGCCGTCCAGTGTGATTGCGCCCACGCCTGACAGTCTGGCAGATATCGATGATCGCGACCCGCCACGCCCGGCTACGCCGCGCTTGCGATCGCCACGGTGCCCGATCATGGCGACCCGCCACGCCCGGCTACGCCGCGCTTGCGATCGCCACGGTGCCCGATCATGGCGACCCGCCACGCCCGGCTTCGCCGCGCTTGCGATCGCCATTAGGCTCCCGATATGTCTACCCCTCCGGACGTGTTCAGCCCGGCCAAGCTCGGCCCGATCACGCTGCGCAATCGCACCATCAAGTCGGCCACTTTCGAGGCCCGCACGCCCGACACCCTGGTGACCGACGACCTCATCGAATACCACCGGCTGCCGGCCTCGGGCGGTGTCGGCATGACGACCGTCGCCTATTGCGCCGTCTCCCCCGGCGGCCGCACCGAGGGCAACGGGATATGGATGCGCCCGGAGGCGGTGCCCGGGTTCCGCCGGCTCACCGACGCGATCCACGCCGAGGGCGCGGCGGTCTGCGCGCAGATCGGCCACGCCGGCCCGGTCGCCAACGCAAAAACCAACAAGGCCAGGGCGCTGGCGCCGGTGCGGTTCTTCAACCCGATCGGGATGCGGTTCGCCAAGAAGGCGACCCGCGACGACATCAACGACGTCATCGAGGCACACGCCAACGCCGTCCGCCTGGCCATCGAAGCCGGCTTCGACGCGGTGGAAATCCATTTGGGCCACAACTACTTGGCGAGCTCTTTCCTGTCCCCGCTGATCAACCGCCGCGACGACGAGTTCGGCGGGTCACTGGAGAACCGGGCGAAAGTGGCCCGCGGCATCGTCATGGCCGTCCGCCACGCGGTGGAAAAGCAAGGGACGCCGATCGCGGTCACCGCGAAGCTCAACATGACCGACGGCGTGCGCGGGGGCATCAGCACCGAGGAATCGCTGACCACCGCCAAGTGGCTGCAGGACGACGGCGGCCTGGACGCGATCGAGCTCACCGCGGGCAGCTCGCTGGTCAACCCGATGTACCTGTTCCACGGCGACGCGCCGCTCAAGGAGTTCGCCGCCGCGTTCAAGCCGCCGCTGAGTTGGGGCATGCGCATGACGGGCAAGAAGTTCCTGCGCGAGTACCCCTACCGCGAGGCCTATTTGTTGCGCCACGCCAAGCTGTTCCGCGCCGAGCTGACGATGCCCCTGATCCTGCTCGGCGGCATCACGAACCGGGACACGATGGACCTCGCGATGGCCGAGGGCTTCGACTTCGTCGCGATGGGCCGGGCGCTGCTGGCCGAGCCGGACCTGATCAACCGGATCGCGGCCGACGGCGCCGCGCACAGCGTGCATTCGGCATGCACCCACTGCAACAAGTGCATGGCCACGATCTACACCCGGACGCGCTGCGTCGTCACGGGCGCCCCGGACGTGTTGGCGGGCGATCGGGCCTAGCGAGCGGACGATCGGGCGTCCCACAACGCACATTCGGGCCTCAGGGTTGCCTTGGCTTCACGAGATACAGTTGGTCCGATGAGTGCACCAGCCCCACCCGCGTTGACGGTTCGTTTTGACGGGTCAGAACGCACGTTTGCCGCCGGTCACGACGTGGTGGTGGGGCGCGATCTGCGCGCCGACATGCGCATCACGCACCCCCTGATCTCGCGCGCGCATCTGTTGCTGCGCTTCGACCAGGGCCGCTGGCTGGCGATCGACAATGGTTCCCTCAACGGCACTTTCGTCAACGGGCGGCGGGTGCCGGTGGTCGAGATTCACGACGGCCAGTGCCTCAACATCGGGAATCCGGACGGGCCGCAGCTGACGTTCGAGGTCGGGCGCCACCAGGGAATGGCCGGGCGCCCACCGCAAACCGAATCGATGGGCATACCGGTCGCGGCGCATCCGGGTGGGACGGCGTGGTCCGCCGCCCCGGCCGGGCCCCCTCCGGTCGCCGCGGCGGCGACGCCCAGTTGGGCGGACGGCCCCCCGGAACGGGGGGGGGGCCGGGCGGCGCGGCGACCGCACCCCGGCGCGCCCGGGCCGCGCCCCGCCCCGTCGCCGCAACCGATGTATGCCGGCGGCGGGCGATCGTCGACAGCTGACGCCACAGGTCGGTCTTCGGCGGCTCGCCCAGGTCGGCCGGGCTTTGCGGGGAGGGTGGCCGGGAAGACTGCTGGTTGCGCTCCTTGAACCGGCGGTTGGCCTCGTCGGGGTCGGCGCCCACCTTGGCGAAGATGTCGGCCCAGTTGCGGGTGCCCATGGCCGCCTCGACCTGGTCGGGTGGGCCGCAGAAGGCGGTCTTGCCGCCGGGCGCGATCAGCAGGATCTGGTCGCACACTTCCAGGTATGACACCGAGTGGGTCACCACCAGCACCGTGCGACCGGCGTCGGCGAGCTGGCGCAGCATCAGCATGACCTGACGGTCCAGCGCCGGGTCCAGGCCGGACGTCGGCTCGTCGAGCAGCAGCAGTGACGGCTGGGTGAGCAGTTCGAGGGCCACCGAGGCCCGCTTGCGCTGGCCGCCGGACAGCTTGTCCACCCGGGTCTCGGCGTGCTTGGTCATGTCCAGTTCCTCGAGGACCTGGGCGACGACCTGGGCACGCTCGGCCTTGCTGGTGTCCGGCGGCAGTCGCAGCTCGGCGGCGTAGTTCAGCGCCTGGTTCACGGTCAGCTGGCGATGCACGACGTCGTCCTGCGGGACCATCCCGATCCTGCTGCGCATGGTCGCGTACTCGGCGTGGATGTCGTGGCCCTCGAAGGTCACCGAGCCCGACGTGGGGCTGGTGTAGCCCACGATCACCCGCGACAGCGTGGTCTTGCCGGCACCCGAACCGCCGATGATGGCCGTCAGCGTTCCGGGCCGGGCGGTCAGCGAGATGTGGTCGAGCAGTTGCTTGTTCTGGTCGACGGTGTAGCAGACGGAGCTGACCTCCAGGCCGCCGGTGCGGGTCGCGGCCTCGGTGCGGCGGAGCAGCTCGCCGCGGGTGAACACCAGGTCGACGTTGCCGATCGTGACCACGTCGCCCTCGGTCAGCACCGCGGACCCCACCCGCACGCCGTTGACGAAGGTCCCGTTGACGCTGTGGGCGTCGCGGATCTCGGTGCCCAGCGGCGTCTGGGTCAAGAACGCGTGATGCCGGGACGCGAGGACGTCCTGGATGACGACGTCGTTGTCAGTGGCACGTCCGATCGTCAGCGCGCCGGAAGGCTTCTGCAGCGACCCGGTTCGGGAAGGCCTCAGCGCCTGGAACATCTTGGTCGCCAGGTTCGCCACTTCGGGCGGCTTGGCGGCGCTGCGCGACATCTCGGTGTGCGGGGACACCTGCGGATGCGGCGGGAAATTCGGCGGTGGCGGCGGGGCGGCGAGCTGCGACTGCCGCCGGACACCAGCAAGGCCGAGCGTGCCCAGGTCGTCGCC
>NZ_LZKD01000036.1:0-3449 GCF_001668695.1 Mycobacterium sp. E2497 | reverse complement strand
CGACCGCGGTGATCGCCGCCGCCGCACCTCCGGCCGCGGCGGCGCCCAGAACGGAGACGACCATCGGTGCCAGCACCACGGCCATCTGGATGGCGGCCTGCATGAACGGCCAGAAGATCATCAGCGTGTGGAAGATCGCCCAGCCGAGCGCGCTGGACAGGGCCGGCGAGAAGCCCAACTGACCGAAGAACGAGGCGAGGCCATTGACGAACGGCACCGGCGGGAACGGCCAGCCGCCGGGGTTGAGGTCTTTGGACACCGGCCAGGCGAAGTTCTTGGTGTACTGCTGCAGCCAGGCCGTCAGTTGGTCCTGCCAGGACGGATAGGTCTGGGTGGCTTGCTGCTGGGTGTCGGCGGCTTGCATCGTGGTGACGCTCGCCTCCGCGCCCGGGGTGACGATCGGCGGCGCGGGCGTGCTCGCCGGAACCGCCGCGAGGCTGGATTCCGCCACCACCTGATAGGTGGTCATCGTCGTGGCGGCCTGCACCCACATGCGCGCGTAGTCGGCCTCGTTCACGGCGATCGGGACGGTGTTGATGCCGAAGAAGTTGGTCGCGACCAGCGCCGCGTGGGTCGCATGGTTCGCCGCGAGCTCGGGCATCGTCGGCATGGCGGCCAGCGCCGCGGTGTAAGCGCCGGCCGCGGTTTCGTGCAGTGCGGCCGCGGTCGCACTCGTGGCCGAACTCTCCTGCAGCCAGGCCAGGTAGGGCCCGTGTGCCGCGACGTACTGTTCGGCGCTGGGTCCCTCCCATGCGCCGCCCTGCACCGCGCCCAGGAGCCCGGTCAGTTCCGCTGCGGCGTCGGCGTATTGGCCGCTCATCGACGACCACGTCGCCGCGGCCGTCAGCAGCGATCCGGGCCCGGGGCCGCTGCTGAGCAGGGTCGAGTGCACTTCCGGAGGGAAGGCGATCCAGATCGGGGCGGTCATCGCCGGGGGCCTTCGGGCACGAACACGAATACCTCTTCGGTGGCTGTCGGGGGTGGGCTGCTGATGTTCAGTGGTCGGTTTCCCGCACGGATTAGTTCCCGCCGGCCGTTTCGAGCGCTCTTTGCACCCCGACCGGGCATGCGCAACGATGCAGGGATGCGGTGTGAAGCGGCGCGTGAGGCGCTTTCGGCTCGACTGGACGGCGAGCGTCCCCAGGTGCTCGCGCAGCAGGTCGACGCTCATCTGGAATCGTGCCGGCGGTGCCGCGCCTGGCTGATCGGCGCCGCGGCCCAGACCCGCCGGCTGGCCACCGTCGAGCCGGGCGAGGGGCCCGACCTGGTCGCGAAGATCATGGCGAGCATCGGCGAGGAATCCTCCGGGCGCCAGCGCAGGATGCGTTGGCTGCGCAAGCACTACCGGCGCTGGGGCCTGATCGGTGTCGGTCTCTTCCAGGTGGCGATCGCCGCCGCGCAAATCAGCGGCATCGATTTCGGGATGGTGTCGAGCCACATGCACGGCGCGATGTCCGGAGAGCATTTGATGCACGAGTCCACCGCCTGGTTGCTGGCGCTGGGCCTGGCGATGGTGGCCGCCGGCGTCTGGCCCGTCACCGCGATTGGGGTGGCGGCGATTACGGGCGTCTATTCGGTCGCGCTACTGGGTTACGTGATCGTCGACGCCTTCGCCGGCGACGTCACCGCGACGCGGATCGCCAGTCATATGCCCCTGCTGCTGGGACTCGCGTTCGCGTTACTGGTGGCGCGGGAACGGGTGCGGTCCGAAAGAGCCGGAGCGTCCGGGCACGCCGACGATGCCGCCTGGCCGGCAGAGTCTCCCGCAGCACGACGGCGCGGTCACCTCTGGCCCATCAACCGAACGGCTTCCGACCCCGCCGCCGCAGCTACGACAGGACGTCGTAGACTCGGTGAGCCCGCGACACAAAGGTGGTTGGTCATGATCGCTTCGAGCGATGACGACGCCGTTACCGAGTTCGCGTTGGCAGCCGCGCGTGGGAACGACAGGGCGCTCGAGGCTTTCATCAAGGCCACCCAGCAAGACGTATGGCGGTTCGTCGCATATCTGTCGGACGCGGGCAGCGCCGACGACCTGACCCAGGAGACTTTCCTGCGCGCGATCGGCGCCATCGAAAGATTCTCCGGGCGCTCGAGCGCCCGGACGTGGCTGCTGTCCATCGCGCGCCGTGTCGTCGCCGATCACATCCGCCACGTCCAGTCGCGACCGCGCGCCGCGGTCGGCGCCGACCCGGAGCACGTTCTGCGCGGCGACCGCCACGCGCGCGGATTCGAAGACCTGGTCGAGGTCACCACGATGATCGCGAACCTCACCGCCGAGCAACGAGAAGCCTTGTTGCTCACCCAATTGCTCGGGCTGCCCTATGCCGACGCCGCGGCGGTGTGCGGCTGCCCGGTCGGGACGATCCGGTCCCGCGTCGCCCGCGCCCGCGACGCGCTGCTGGCCGCCGACGCCGAGCGCGACGACCTGACCGGCTAATCCAGTCCCGTCAGCCATTCGGCGGCTTGTTCGACGCTGCCCACCACGTTCACCCCGGCCGGCAGTGGCGGGCGCGCCACCATCACCACCGGAATGCCCAGGGCCGCAGCGGCGTTCAATTTCGCCCGGGTCAGGTTTCCCCCGCTGTTCTTGGTGACCAATGCGTCGATGCGGTGCTCCCGCAGCAGCGCGACCTCGCCGTCGTAGTCATACGGGCCGCGGGAGAGCACCAGCTGGTGACGGCGCGGCAAGGACGCGGGGTCGGGTTCGGTGACCGCGCGGATCAGAAACCACGCGTTGCTGTCGGCGAAGACCCTCGTCCCCGAGCGTCCGGTGGTGAGGAATACCCGCGAGAAGCGTTCCTTTGCAACGGTTTCGGCGGCCGTGGTGTTCGATTCGACGACGATCGCATCGCCGGGCTCCCACGCCGGGCGGGCCAGGACCAGATGCGGGATCTCCAACTCGCCGCACGCTTGCGCGGCGTGCGCGGTCATGGTCGCGGCGAATGGATGGGTCGCGTCGATGACGGCGTCGATGCCTTCCTCGCGCAGCCAGCGCCGGAGACCCTCGACGCCGCCGAAGCCGCCCACGCGTACCGGGCCCACCGGCAGGGCGGGGTCCGGCACCCGCCCGGCCAGGGAGCTGACGACGTCGACGCGCGGGTGCAGGGTCTTGGCCAGCGCGCGGCCTTCGGCCGTGCCGCCGAGCAGCAGCACTCGCATCAGTGCCCGCTCCCCCGCGTCCGCCCGGCCGAATACAGGTAGCTGTCGGTGAATCCCTCGGCGGCCAGTACGTCACCGACGATGATCACCGCCGTCTTGGTGATACCGGCCTGGCGCGTCTGCCCGGCGATGTCGGCGAGCGTGCCGCGCAGCACCGCCTCTTGCGGCCAACTCGCGAAAGCCACGACGGCGGCCGGTGTTTCGGGCCGATATCCGCCGTCGAGGAGTTGCGGCACAATGGCATCGATCTGCGCCGCGGCCAGGTGCAGGACCAGCGTGGCCCCGGA
>NZ_LZKD01000035.1:0-775 GCF_001668695.1 Mycobacterium sp. E2497 | reverse complement strand
GAGGCGGCTCGCAGCCGCGGCACCGCCATGCGTTCGATGTCCTCGACGGCCGCGTCCAGCAATTCGGACTTGTTCGGGAAGTAGTGGTACAGGCTGCCGCTGGTGACGTCGGCCGCCCGGGCGATCTCGCGAATCGTGGTGCGCGAATAGCCATTCTCGGCCACACATCGCATCGCGGCGGTGATGATGCGGGCCCGGGTCTGCTCACCGTCGGCACCCACCGGCCGACCCAATTGCGGCGGCGTGACGCTCATGCGGCGGGAAGCCCGCCGCAGCTCCGTCCATCACGCACTACGCACCTCCGCGGCGAAGCCGAAACTAATCGATCACTCGATTATATTCGACCGTGTCGGGGACCGGGAGCCGGCGGACGGGACGCGCGAGTGAGGACAGCACGGTGACGCGGGCGCAACGGGGACGTCCGGTCGGCGCCAGCGGCGAGGAGACGCGGCAGCGGATCGTCGTTGCCACCATGCGCTGCGTGGCCGAATTCGGGTACGCGGGCGCCACCATCCGTGAGATCGCCCGGGCCGCGAACGTCACCAGCGCCAGCCTCTACAACTACTTTCCGAACAAGTCCGAATTGCTGGACGCGGCCGTCGAGGACATCGAACGCATGGCGGTGCCGCGGCTGCGAGCCGCCGCCGCGGGTCCCGGCGGCGTGGTCGATCGCCTCGCGGCGGTGCTGGACGAGGCGAGCCGGCTGATGCGCGAGCATCCGCATCTGGCCGCATTCGATCGCGCGGTCCGCGCCGAAAGCAACGAGCACCCGGTT